>NZ_JANRHH010000048.1 GCF_030433435.1 Polycladomyces subterraneus | reverse complement strand
CTGTCGCTTGACGGGATGGGTCGGGTTGGCGGTGACGCTCTTTCTATGGCAACTGTACGGCTGGATCGGTTGCGTGATTGGACTAGTAGGTTCGTTACTGTGGTTCGGACTGGGTCGGCTGTTCGACCGTTGATCATCCCATTTGGGCTGATTATTTCATTTGGATTTACCATTCTATTATAACGTAATTTTCTACCCTTTCGTTGTCAGTTAGATCAACAAAGTTCAATGCCAACCGATAATGCTCCCGTCATGACGGATTGAAACGAAAATCCCGGTTATCGAAGCCTCCCGTGACTGGAATCACACCTCCGGTGATAAAATCCGAATCCGGGTGTGCCAAAAACCGAACCACCCGCGCCACATCTTCCCCCGTGCCCGGACGCCCCACCGGGTTGCGGGGTTCCTTTTTTCCTCGTGCAGCGGCGATGGGTGCTTCCTTGTAGGGATGACGGATATCGCCGGGACAAACCATATTGACCGTGATGCCATAGGGGGCTTCTTCCTCGGCCAACGACCGCGTCAAGGAGACGACACCCGCCTTGGCTGCCGCATAGGCAGACACCCCCGGCCATGACGGTGCATTTTGCACGTCGGGAAAGCCAAACGTGATAATGCGACCGAAATGCTGCTTGCGCATGTGGGGGATTACTTCTCGGGAGCAATAGAAGACGCCGGACAAATTGCCGTCCACCATCTCCCGCCATTCGTCGTCCGTGAGATCCGTGAGGCGAATGTGACGAAACAAAAACGGTCCCGCCGTGCAAACAAGTACGTCGATCCGCCCCCATCGCTCCAGAATCGCCCGCGACATGCGCCTCACATCCTCCACGCGGCTCACGTCACCCTGAATCGCCATCGCTTCCCGCCCGACCGATTCAATCTCGGATACCAATCTTTCAGCAGCTTCCTTGCTCTTTCGGTAGTTGATCGCGATATGATAGCCATCCTCGGCCAGTCCTTTGGCGATCATCACCCCGAGACCGGTAGCGCCACCCGTAACCCAGGCCACTCGTTGGCTCATCGGTTTCCCTCCTTCACATCCTCCTCCATTCTATCGAAAATCCCCCCGTTTTTCATGAACGGTGCACACGGACATCCGGATACAAAAAAACCCCTCCGTGGGAAGGGGAGATATTGCTGACAGAGTGGTGGAACCACATTCTTAATTACGGGTGAAATGTATTCCCTCTCTCTCTCCTCTTTCGGCAAGTCAAAGGTCGCTCGTGGGAATACGGCCACCCTCTTTTGACACTCCACACGG
>NZ_JANRHH010000047.1:241812-258072 GCF_030433435.1 Polycladomyces subterraneus | reverse complement strand
CTGGTAGTGGGTTTGTTCCTGTGGACGTCATGGTATGAGGTTCCAGTGGCGAACCAATCTCTCCCACTGGGTAAAACCATGAGAGTGAGAAAAAGGAACTAGCGTACTGGTAACAGGTACGCCGCCCATGTGGGTACATGTGCCCGGTCGCGCAGAACCATATGGGACGGGGTGATGACACACCCCCTAGCTTGAGGGTTGCCCGAAACAGAAATGGACTGAGGGCGTTAACCACTCAAGAATCCCACGGCTTTAGCTGTGTGGAGTGTCAAATTGACAAAATGAACAAAATTACCTCTATTGATTATTTGCGAGTAATTAACTAAATATATCAAAATAATTCAATATTCAATATACTATATGTAAACGCTATCAATTTGTAAAGGGGGCAAAGGGAATTGGATCTGGTCAAAAAAGGACCCATTCGATATGAACCTCAAAAAGACGATCAACCAATCATGATCGAGATGGCGGGAGTCACCAAAGAATTTGTCAAACCATCTGGTGAGGTTCATACCGTCTTGCAAAATATCAACTTACAGATTGCCAAGGGGGAATTTTGTTCGATTGTCGGACCAACAGGCTGTGGAAAATCGACAACATTGGGATTAATTGCTGGATTTGAGCAGCCCACAAGTGGAATCGTCAAAATTCAGGGGGAAACTTTGCGGGGGATCAACAAACACGCGGCCTGTGTATTCCAAACGGACAATACGTTCCCTTGGAAAACGGTGATCGATAACGTGTCTTTGGGTCTTCGATTACGTGGAGTTAGCAAATCAGAAGCATATGACGAAGCAAGGGTATGGATCGAGCGTGTTGGTTTAAAAGGATTTGAAAAACACTATCCGCATCAATTGTCAGGTGGGATGCGGAAACGTGTCGCTTTGGCACAATGCCTGATCATTCAACCGCAGATCCTGCTGATGGATGAATCTTTCTCTGCACTCGATGTCCATACACGCTCGTTGATGGAGAATGAGCTTCTGACGATCTGGGAACAGACATCAGCCTCTGTTGTCTTTATCACACATGATCTGGAAGAAGCAATCGCACTCAGCGATCGCGTTATCGTCATGACAGCGGGTCCTGCAGCAACTATCAAAGGCGATTATCGTATCGATCTTCCTCGTCCAAGGAATGTATCTGAAATCCGATTTGACCCTGATTTCATGAAATTGCATGAACAAATCTGGAATGATTTACGTGACGAGGTGATGATCAGCTATGAACAAATCTACAAGTCTCAATAAACCCACATCTCATGAAGCGATTACTCGTCAAAACGAAATGCGCAAAAGAGCGCTCCAACGACGCTTACGCAACCTTGCATTGCAAGTGGCTGTCTTTGTTCTGTTAATGGGATCTTGGCAGCTTTTTGCAAGTCTCAACTGGGTCGATCCTTTCTTCTTCTCGAGTCCCAAGGCGATTCTGTTACAAATCATTGATTGGTTTCAAAACGGAACGAGCCAAGGTCCTTTATATATCCATTTCCTCGTAACGTTTGAAGAGACCATTCTCTCGTTTGTACTGGGTGTCATTCTTGGGGTCATTGCGGGATATGCACTTGGAATGAGTGAAGTTTTGTCTGTGATATTTGGTCCCTATATCCAGATGCTGAATGCGTTACCTCGTGTGGTGTTGGCTCCGATTTTCATCCTCTGGCTGGGTTTGGATATGTCCTCCAAAGTCGCCCTCGGCGTGACACTTACCTTTTTCGTAGTGTTCTTCAATGCCTTTCAAGGAGTAAGAGAAGTGGATCGTACGCTGGTAAACAATGCCCTGTTGCTTGGGGCAAACAAAAAGCAACTGGCCTTTCATGTCATCGTTCCTTCTGCCTTAACGTGGATTCTCTCTAGTCTGCATTCCAGCTTTGGCTTCGCTCTGGTCGGTGCGGTTGTGGGAGAATTTATCGGCGCGACGAAAGGTCTTGGCTTTTTGATCTCTCAGGCACAAGGTGCTTTTGATACGACAGGTGTATTCGCTGCGATGGTTTTACTCTCGATCACTGCGCTGGCAGCAGACTGGGCCGTGAGTCGGCTGGAAAAACGATTCATCGCTTGGCGACATGTGGCAGGATTGAATCATTCAGATATCACATGAAAAAAGGGGGATAAGCAAAATGAAGAGTCAATTCGCAAGAAAATTGGCAACCATTCTGATCTCCTTTGGGATGATCTCTTTATTAGCGACAGGCTGTGGTACTTCCGGCATGTCCGCTTCCTCATCGCCTAAAATCAAAATCATGGTCGGGGGAATGGAAAAAATAATCTACCTGCCTGCCAAACTCACCGAAAATCTCGGCTATTTCAAACAAGAAGGACTTGATGTTGAGCTGATCAATCAGGGGTCCGGGCAATCTGCGGAGGAAGCGTTGATTGCAGGCCAGGTTGACGGTGTAGTAGGTTTTTACGATCATACTATTGATTTACAAGCCAAAGGAAAACACCTACAATCTGTGATACAATTTGGAGTCACACCCGGCGAAACGCTGGTGGTATCCAATAGAATGAAGAATCGAATCAAAAGCATCCGTGATTTGAAGGGCAAAAAGATCGGTGTTACCGGGCTGGGATCTTCCACCAATTTCTTGGCCAACTATTTGGTCACCAAGGGAGGGCATACTTCCAAAGACTATATCCCGGTTCCCGTGGGTGCCGGTAACACCTTGATTGCATCCATGGAGCAAGGAAGGATTGATTTGGCGGTGACAACCGAACCTACGGTGTCCCTTTTGCAAGCAAAAAAACTCGCTACTCCGCTGGTTGATATGTCCAGTATTGATGGTACGAAACAAGCACTTGGCGGTTATTACCCGGCAGCCAGTCTCTACATGAGTTCTGACTACATCAAAGCACATCCTGAAATTGTGCAAAAATTGGTGAACGCTTTCAGTAAGACGCTGAAATTCATCCAAACCCATAAGCCTGAAGAAATCGCAGCCCATGTACCGAGTGCGTATTATGCGGGGAACAAAGATATGTATATCCGAGCGTTGTCCCATAGTATATCGATGTTTTCTCCTGACGGGAAAATGCCGGCTGATGGTCCGGCCAAAGTGTATGAAGTTCTGTCCACTTTTAAACCCAAACTCAAAAATGCACACGTCAAATTGGATGAAACCTATACGACAGAATTTGTGAACAAAGCGAATCAAGCGATCAAATAACAAAAATATGTGTTTATGAGCGGGCTCCGATTTCCCGTCTGATGCTCTGTCTCAACAGCGAGAGTCTCCCGACGGGAATTTCGGACCCGTATCTATTGACTCGCTTATTTTCTGTCGTCATTTTTTATAGCGTTGCTTAACTCCCTTCTGGTATGGTCATAAAATTCTTTCTACTTTCTCGGGAGGACGTTTCACTCCCACATACACCGAATACACTGAGACGGCAAACCATAAGACCGACACGATCGTATGGTGTTTTCCCCAACTCGCATGATTTGACAGATAAAGCCGCCTGAAAGCCCACGGTTTCAATCGTGGGATGGAAGGCGGCGTTGCTCGGCATCCCCTTTTGGGGATGGCAAGAGCAACCAATTTGCTGGATAATCGAACATATGAGCGGTGCTCATCCCACTGGTAGTGGGTTTGTTCCTGTGGACGTCATGGTATGAGGTTCCAGTGGCGAACNNGCCGCCCATGTGGGTACATGCCCGGTCGCGCAGAACCATATGGGACGGGGTGATGACACACCCCCTAGATTGAGGGTTGCCCGAAACAGAAATGGACTGAGGGCGTTAACCACTCAAGAATCCCACGGCTTTAGCCGTGTGGAGTGTTAATTGGCCCGGTACACTCGCAGCGGGCGGCCTACTTTTCCATATATCAATTGTTCTTCGACATGTCCCTCTTCAACCAAATATACCAGATAGTTACGAGCTGTAGATCGGCTTACTCCAGCCGATTTGGCCACTTCTTCCGCACTCATAAACTGATTTGCATGTGCCAGACAATGTTGAATACGCTCCAAAGTACGCAAATCAATCCCTTTTTGTTGCAGTTGATTCATCGAGTGAGTAACAGAACGCAGCTTTTTTAGATCATCAATCACCATTTGATTGACACCATCTGAATGTGATTTTGTCAGCCGTGTTTTGAATTGCAAATACTTTTCCAGCGATTTTTGCAACCAATTGAGGTCGAACGGCTTAATCAAATAATCGAAAATGCCGAGGCGAAATCCTTCCTCTATGACTTCCAATTCCTTGGCAGCCGTGATCAAGATGACATCACAGGGTGAATTCTCCGCGCGAATCGTCCTCAACAATTCAATTCCGGACTGATCAGGCATGTAAACATCCAATAACAGAAGGTCCGGTTGCAAATCCCTCACCAAACGAAGAGTTTGCTCATAATTATTGGCGATGCCGACCAATTGGTAATTGGGAATTGATTCGATAAATTTACCATGTAACCTTGCGATCATAAAATCATCATCGACAACCGCGACCCTGATCATTGTTTGTGACAAACTTGCTCACCTCTTCGGTAAACTCACTTCTAAAGTGGCACCCGTGCTTGCTGATACCATGGCGATCGTTCCACCGACCTTTTTGACGAGGCGAGAGACAATGGTCAATCCGAAACCTCGGTTTTCCCCTTTGGTGGAGACCCCGTCTTCGAAAATACGCGGCCCCAGTTCCGAATCGATGCCAGGGCCGGTGTCGCTGACTTTGATCTCCAATCGATCCGTTTGATCGTTGATATAGACGGAAATAGCCGCTTTTCCATTTTTGTCGTTCATCTGTGTTAACGCCTCCATAGCGTTTTCAATGGCATTCCCCAAAATCGTTATCACAATCTCCCGATTAGGACAAGGATCGAGCAAACGAGAAGCTCGATCCACTGTCAGTTGAATCCCCAACTCTTTTGCACGATGCATTTTCCCAATGATAATTCCGACTACCGCCGGGTCACGCACCCTTGACATGAAAAATTCGATGAGTTGCTGCTGCTCCTCGTTGACTTGATTGATAAACTCTCGTGCTAGATCATACTCTTGCATTTGAATGAGCCCGGAAATCGTGTGCAGGCGGTTCATAAACTCGTGCCGTTGACTGCGTAAAGCGTCCACATAATGTCCGATATCATTTAATTGCTGATTGATTTGATCCAACTCGATTTTGTCACGAAAAGTGGAGACCGCACCGATTACCTGGCCATTTAACAACACAGGCACTATGTTGGCAATAATCAGCGTATTATTGATGATCATCGGTTGGTCGAATTGACTGACCCCTTCCTCCAAAACTTCAGGAAGTCTGGAATTCGGGACCACGGATTGAATCGGCTGGCCGATGATCTCACAGGAAGGTGCCAATCCGATTAATCGCTTTGCCTCTTGATTGCAGGCGGTGATTTTTCCTTGTCGATCGACAGCTAAAATCCCCTCTCGAATGGATTCCATAATCGCGTCCTGCTTTTGAGTCAATAAGGCGATTTCAAACGGTTCCATATTAAAAATTTGCTTTTTGATATGCCCGGAGAGGAGATGTGCACCCATAAATCCAAAAACAAGCCCTATTACCGCAACGATTTCCAAATTCTTCAGTGTAGCCCAAATATCTTTCCATATATTTTGAACGAGAAAACCAACAGACACCACACCGATCTGATGATGTTGTTCATCAAAAATGGGCGACTTGCCCCGTATAGAGAGTCCCAATGTCCCTACCGCCTGTGTAATGCTTTCTTTTCCATGGAGAACAAGATTGTCATCACCGCCAACCATTTTCTTTCCAATCAATGAGGGATTGGGATGGCTGTAACGAATGAGATCCATGTTTCCCACTACGATAAATTTAGCCCCTGATTTTTTCCGCAGTTCCTCAGCAAGCGGCTGGATATACTTGGATGGATCCTTTGTCCGAAAAGCATCTCGTATTTGTGGCATGGCCGCAATGGTTTTCGAAAGGAAAAGTGCACGATTTCCGATATCTTGAAAACGTGATTGAATAATGTGATATGACAAGGCAGATACGACTAAGATCAAAACGATTCCGACAATCAACAGCACGAATATGTTAATTTTTGTCCGTAACGTCATCTGTTTGCTGAATAACTTCAAACGATTCACCTCACATCAGAGGGAGAGGGATGTTCCGGCACCCTCTCCGTTCCCCCATGCGCTCAAATGGCTATGCCACCAGTAGTTCCGGAACCTGGGCCAGAGGAATCTAATTTGATACCGATTGCAACAGTTTGGTCATTCCTGTATATTTTTTATATTTAAAAAATCGAACCTATGATCATGTGGTGTATAGCCATGCGAAACCCTCTATATATGAAAATTTGGGCCAACTCTATTGGCTCACTTATTTTTGAACGTGCCATTTTTACACAATTATACGGACTTCACAGGCGGCGGATCAAGTCCGTCACGATGTCAAAACAAGCTGTCCTTTTCCGGTCCCGAGGTGCGTAAACCGGTTGTCGGATCGATAGTGACATGATCCAACACCTTCCGGGTGTCCACATCTATCCAAATGCTCCGTCCCAACTGGCCCCGAATCATAACTGGGGAAAGGGAAGAAAAAGCGCCCATGGGCATGGTAAACGGCTCCCCTAAAGTTTTCCGGTAATGGTTTTTTGTCATTGTTTAGAGTAAATGAATGTTCCATCGGGCAATTTAAACGGAAAAGATCCGAAGGAGGACGTATCTTGAGAAGAACATGGATGGCTTTCCTGACTGTCGCTGTATTTTTATCCTTTTCCACCATGGCTCATGCGGAAACGGAAGTTCATCTCAAGCTGACTCCCGGCAATTATACGATCAGCACTCAACCTGTGAACTTGAAAACTGGTCCGATGCAGCTGTACCTGAAAAACAGCGGAAAAGACCTGGTACATTATTATGTGATCGAATATTGCGCACCGGCTACCGATGTTTGCCCGGTGCTAGCGGAGGGAACGGTGAAGCCGGGGAAAGCAGTCGCCCGCGTGCAAAAAGTGCCCGCTGCCAAATACATCTTCAAAGTGGATTGCCCGTCGGGTAAGTGCAGAGCCAGTGGTTATTTTAAGCAGTGATCCATTAACATTCCAAATCTCTTACATGGGAGACGGGATTGAAACCCTCTAACTTTTGCTGGCTGCACAAAAAAGGCCTTCGGTAGATTTCCGAAGGCCCTTTTAAATCTTATCCTCGCCAACTCTTCTCTCTTGAGCGGCTCAATCAACGGGATATTTATCGCCCATCTCGTACTTTCCGTCTGTGACAAATCGTATGGAGTGGGCAACACCAATCGTGCTATACTGGACGAGACGCGTGCATACATAACACCGACCACCTGTTTAGGAAGGAGGGATATCATGTCGTTCGACGGCTTAGTCACCCGTGCCGCCGTTCGGGAGATGCAGGCGCTGGTCGGCGGGCGGATCAACAAAATCTATCAACCGAGTGAAAACGAGTTGTTGCTGCAAGTGCGGGCACAACAACGGAATCATCTGCTGCTCATCTCGGCACACCCGTCTTATGCACGAATTCACCTCACCCGCCATATGACGGAAAATCCTTTGGAGCCACCGGTGTTTTGCATGCTGATGCGCAAACACTGCGAAGGCGGGATCATCACCGCCATCGAACAGGTGGACATGGAGAGGATCGTTCACATCCATATCCGCGCCCGCAACGATTTGGGCGATGATGTGACCCGTCTGCTGATCGCGGAGATCATGGGCCGTCACAGCAACATCATCTTGGTGGACCCGGAATCCAACCGCATCATCGACGCCGTCCGCCGCGTCAGCCATGCGGTCAACCGATACCGTCAGGTGTTGCCGGGAGTGACGTACCGACGGCCGCCCGCCCAGGACAAACATCACCCGCTGACAACGGATGAAGCGACGTTCATCCGTTCGTTGGACTTCAACCAGGGCCGATTGGACCGACAGATCGTCGACCGATTCGCCGGTATCAGCCCCGTGGTCGCCAAAGAGATCGTCCACCGAGCAGGGTTGGGGGAACGGTCGCAATTGTGGCGTGCCTTTTCCGAGGTGATGGCCGACATCCGCCAACACCGGTACCAACCCACCATCGTGGTCTCTCCCGAACAGAAGGCGTTTTTCTCCGTGGTGGCATTAACCCACCTGAAGGGAGATGCGCAAACGTTCGACAGTGTCAGCTCGTGCCTGGATGCCTTTTACCACGGGAAAGCGGAACGGGATCGTGTCCGGCAGCAAACATTGGATCTCGTACGCAAACTGAAAAATGAGATAGAAAAGAACGAGAAAAAAATCCGGGTGCTCGAACAGGAAATCCGGGCAGCGGAAAAAGCGGAAAATGATCGGATCTACGGGGAATTGCTCACCGCCTATATGCACCAGATTCAGCGGGGGGACCGGGTGGCACGGGTCATCAACTACTACGATCCGGAAGCACCTGAGATCGAGATCCCGCTCGATCCGCAGTTGACACCGTCAGAAAACGCCCAACGGTACTTCAAGCGGTACAACAAGGCGAAAGCCACCCGCCAATGGAACAAAGAGCAAATGGAAAAAGCACAGCAAGACATCACTTATCTGGAGTCCGTACTGGCACTGTTGGAAAATGCCTCGTTGAAAGAAGTGGAGCAGATTCGGGAGGAACTGGAGGAAGAAGGATGGCTCCGTCCCTCGGGGAAAGGAACACGCAAACGGAAAAAGGAAACACCTTCCCCGGCTGTCTATCATTCTTCTGAAGGAATTCCCATTCTCGTGGGCAAAAACAACAAACAAAACGATTATTTGACCCATCATCTCGCTTCGTCCGGGGACACGTGGTTGCACACCAAGGACATCCCCGGCTCACACGTGGTCATCCGAGCCCGAACGTTCGGCGAACAAACCTTGCACGAGGCTGCCATACTGGCCGCTTACTTCAGCAAAGCCCGTCATTCCAGTCAAGTGCCGGTCGATTACACATTGGTCAAATACGTGCGCAAGCCTTCCGGATCCCGTCCGGGTTTTGTCATCTACGACCATCAAAAAACGCTGTATGTCACACCGGATGAATCGGTGATCCGACAACTGACGGAAAAGTAAGGTCTTAAATAACAGTGTGCATCCGAAATCGCGGATTGAGACCACTATGTCAGTAGTCTCAGTCGTACCGTCGGTACGACTATTTTTTTGTGCTGCTCCTCTTCCACCATTCATCCAGTATCCAATATATCAAAGCCAACAGGGTGGGTAGGCTGAAAACCGACTTCACCAACAATTCCAGAAGAGTGGGAAGCGTCACTACCCATTGTACAGATTGTCGGAAACGCCACCCCAACCAGAACCAAAGCAGCGCGGCAGCTCCCGTGTGGATGAGCAGAGACCACAACCACCGATATTTCCCCGCCCGTTGGGTCAACCAATCCGACACCAGCGAGATGGGCAATGCAAATAAAAACATAACGAGGGCCACGTACATTAGATAAAAAAATGGATCAAAAGGGATCACCAACACATCGGGGTCCGGTGGTTGGAATGAATGTACCATCCAGTCAATCATTTTCAATACAATCAGTGTCACAACCGTCATCACCGCAGAAACCAGCAGTTTCCCCATCCAAATCCGTTTCATCCCGTATTCATCCTTTTTCGTTTCTACCGTTTGGATGACTGATACCGCATCGCTTTGAAGATCGCTTCCGCCGCGGCCAAATGAACATATTTGTCGTTGCGGTCATCCGCCCAGGCTTCACGTAGCACATTCACGGCTTCCGTTTGAGACGGATCGTTCATGGTCAAAGCCCAGGCCGCCCAAAAACGTGCTTGACGGTTGTCCGATTGGAGACACGTTTGCAATGCTTCCACCGCATCGGGTCCGATTTTCATCAGCGCCAATGCCGCCGCCATGCGCGTTTCCCGGTTTTCTTCATACAGCAGCGCAATCAACTGCGGAACCGCTTCCCTCGCCGCGCTTCCAATCTCACCCAACGCAACCGCCGCTACCCCTCTCACCTGTTCATCCACATCCTGCAAGCCTTCCATCAGCGTAGGAACCGCTGCCTCACCTTTTTCGACCATCGTTTGAAAGGCAGGCCACATCGTATCCCGTTTTCCCAGTTGACCAACTTCGCAACCGTTCGGCAACGTACGTTTTTTTTCTCTTTTATCCCCGGGATTCATCCTGTACTCCCCTTCCCTCGTCGCATATTTACGGGAAAAAACGGGTGAATCCGCATAGAGTGTGTCTAAAAATATCGTCCACATCGCATAGAGGGAATGGCCCGCGGTGTTCAATTTCTGCACTTTTCGAATCGGTGCTCGTTCATGCCGAAGATCTCTCTCCGACATCAGACACTGAATGCAAAAGCAGTGCTTATCCGTCTGCCCATTCCGACGATTCCAACCATACCCGCTCCTCACCCGTATACACGTTGAACGAGGCGCCACGGGCAAATCCGATCAGCGTGATCCCGAATTCGCGAGCGGTATCACATGCCAAGGTGGACGGGGCCGACATCGTGATGAGAATGGGCACGCCGGCAACAGCCGCCTTTTGTACAATCTCGAAACCGGCGCGACTGCTCACCATCAGGATCTTCCGGTCCAGCGGACACTGACGATTGAGCCAAGCCTGGCCGATCAATTTGTCCACCGCATTGTGCCGGCCTACATCCTCACGAATAGACAACAACCGTCCCTCTTCGTCAAACAAGGCGGCCGCATGCAATCCACCGGTCTGATGAAACAGGCGTTGACTCTGGTGAAACAATTCTCCCATCCGTGGCAATAGGGCGGCGCGCAACCGAATCCGCCCCTCTGCCGGGACGACACCCTGGGCACGGAGGGATGCCAGAGATGCCGTCCCGCAGACACCGCACCCCGACATGGCCGCAAAACGACGGCGGGGCCGGTCCAGATTCGGACAGATGCCGGGACGCAAATGTACGTTCACGATGTTGTAGCGTTGTTCGTGATCCACATGGGGGTCTGTACAGTAGGTGAGATGCGACACTTCGTCCGGCGAGCGTAAAATACCTTCGGCAAACAACCATCCCGCAGCCAGTTCAAAATCATGACCCGGCGTGCGCATCGTCACCCCGACGGAAATCGGTTCGGGAACATCATACAGACGGATGCGGATTTCCATCGGCTCTTCCACGATAATCCGGTCCATCCGCGTAGAGATTTGATCCCCGATCACCCGTCGGATGTGCCTGCGAGCCACATTGCTTCTCGGAGGAGGAAACGGATGGGTCCTCATCTCGTTTCCTCCCCGGCTCCACTTACATCGTCCGGCCGTATCCTTTTGGCGATATTCAGAAAAAAGCGGATGGCGGCGATCACCTCGGGATCGCGCAAGGTTTGGAGCAGTGTCCACATGCCGGATCGATCCGTTTCTTGATCCGCTTCTTCCGCCGCTTTGACCGCAGACGGTAGATCGACCGCGGACAACAGAACACCCATGTGAATCAGGTTGCGCAAGAATCGCTTGCCGCCCGGAGTGTTGAGCTGGTCCAATGCGATGGACATCAGCTCGTCGGTCGATGCCAAAAAGGCCTTGGCCGTTCGCAACCATCCTTTTTCGTGAAGCAGACCGATCACATCAATCAGTTCATTGACGGCCTCTTTTCGTTCCGCCCAACGGTTCAACAACTGGACCGCTTCCGGGGATAACTTTTCTTCAGCGGCGGTATTCCGGTTGGAGACAATCTCTTTCGTGGGTGCTGCCATCACGGTCTCCTCCTTCCGTTCCGGGCATGCGATAATCCGCTCTTCGCCATTTTCGTTCCACTTCCACCCCGCGTGTCGGTCGCCGGATGGCAAAACGCGGATTGTGCCGGGGTAATGGTTCGGTCGGCGATTCATCCAACACCTCCATGCGCACAGTGTATTCCTTGAACGCCGGGGTATCCGTATCTCGATCCGTGTCATTACCCGTCAACAGATTAACGGCACCCTCCTCGGGGTCGTTCATGGTGAGATACAACTCCCGCCCCCGAACACGATCCGTCACCAACACGGGTACCCGCACTTGACCGTACGGAGAGGTAAGACGAACCCACATGCCGTCCGTCAGCCCCCGCTCTTTCGCCACTTCGGGTGACACTTCCACGAACGCGCGCGGGACTTTGGATCGGATGCCGTCGGAACGGGCGGTCATGTTGCCCTCGTGGAAATGTTCCAACACACGGCCATTATTCAAATGTAAATCATACGATGGTTCCCCTTCACGCGGCGGAATCCATTTCACTGGATACAGGCGTGCCTTGCCGTCCGGGAACGCAAAGCGGTCGCGATACAGTAGCGGGGTGTCCGTTCCGTCCGGATGAACCGGCCATTGCAAACTGCGGTATCCTTCCAGCCGCTCATATGTGACCCCGGCAAACATCGGGGCCAAACGAGCCGCTTCCGCCATGATTTCACCCGGATGCGCATAGGACCAGTCCGCTCCCAACGCTCGGGCCACCATCTGAATGATCTGCCAATCCGGCAACGAGTCCCCCAGCGGTTCCATCGCCGGATACAGCCGTTGAATCCGCCGTTCGGTGTTGGTAAATGTCCCCTCCTTCTCCAAACTGGGGCTGGCGGGGAGAACGACATCTGCAAACTGCGCCGTCCGCGTCAGAAACAGATCCTGCACAACCAGGAATTCCAACTGTTCAAAAGCGCGCTGTACCCGTCGGGCATTGGCATCCACCAGTGCCATATCCTCACCGACGATGTACATCGCTTTCAATCGTCCGTCGAGGATGGCATCCACCATCTGATGATTGTTCAGTCCCGGCCGGTCCGGCAACGAAACACCCCACGCTTCTTCATACCGCTTTCGGACTCGCTCGTCCGTCACCGGTTCATACCCGGGAAACATATGCGGCATCGCGCCGAAATCGCTGGTCCCCTGGACGTTGTTGTGTCCCCTGAGCGGGTAAGCCCCCGTGCCAGGACGACCGTAATTTCCCGTGACGAGAAGCAGATTGGAGATGGCGGTACTGGTGTCGCTTCCCCCGGTATGCTGCGTGACACCCATCGCCCACAAAATACAAACGGAGCCCGCATCGCGGATCATCTCCGCCGCGCGGATCAGATCATCTGCGGCAATTCCTGTGATTTCCTCGGCAAACGGCAGTGTAAACGGTTCCAAACTGTGCCGGTATTCCTCTAAACCGTCCACCCGCTCCGACAAAAACGACGCATCGTGCCATCCTTGATCCAGAATGTAGCGAGCCAGCGCCGACAACCATACGAAATCTGTCCCCGGCCGGGGGCGCAGGAACAGATCCGCCCGCTCCGCCATCTCATGTTTGCGCAGGTCTGCGACAATCACCTTTTGGCCGCGCAGTTTTTGCGCCCGTTTGACCCGCGTCGCCAGTACCGGATGCGACTCTGCCGTGTTGGAACCGATGATGATGACCAAATCCGCCTGTGCGATATCCGAGATCGATCCCGAGTCCCCGCCGTATCCGACTGTTCGGAAGAGACCCTGCGTGGCGGGCGATTGGCAATAGCGGGAGCAATTGTCCACATTGTGGGTGCCGATGACGGCACGGGCCAACTTCTGCATCAGATAGGCCTCTTCATTTGTACATTTGGAAGAAGCGATCAGCCCGATGACATCTGGACCGTACCGATCCCGGATCGTTCCCAGCTTCTCTGCGATCACGGCCAGCGCTTCCTCCCAGGTTGCCTCCTCAAAGACGTCCCCGCGCCGGATCAACGGTCGGGTCAACCGCCCCTCGCTGTTGACGAAATCCCAACCGAATTTCCCTTTGACACACGTGGATATGCCGTTGGCCGGAGCTTCCTCCCGTGGCTGGATCTTCAGGATGCGCCGTCCCTTGGTCCACACATCGAAACTGCATCCCACGCCACAGTAAGTACAGACCGTTTTGGTCTTGCGAATCGTTTTCTCCCGCATGGCGGCTTCCATCTCAGAGATGGCCAAGATTTGGCGGTAACCGGGTTCCACTTCCTTGGTGATGTCAATCATCCCACGCAACGTCTCCGGTTTTAATCCGGTCAAAAAACCCGCTTCCCCCAGCATCGATTTTTCCATCAAGGCATTGCACGGACAAACGGTGACACAATGACCGCATGAAACGCACGACGATTCATTGATCGATACGCCATGATCCCACACCACCCGCGGACGATCCGCTTCCC
Organism: Polycladomyces subterraneus; assembly: GCF_030433435.1. NCBI lineage: Bacteria > Bacillati > Bacillota > Bacilli > Caryophanales > Thermoactinomycetaceae > Polycladomyces > Polycladomyces subterraneus. The sequence continues at coordinate 243,992 of NZ_JANRHH010000047.1, read as the reverse complement.
AATCGATGGACAACGTTTCGTTCACCTGTAGATTTTGGCATGCTTCCACACAACGTCCGCACAAAATGCACTGGTTGGGATCGTAGCGGTAAAACGGGTTGCTGTCGTCAACCGGATAGGGCTTCGGACGGAACGGTTCCGCCTGATGATCCACCTTCATCGCCTTGACCGCTTCATGAAGATCGCAGTTGCCGTTATTGTTGTCGCAAACGGTACAATACAGCTCATGGTTGATCAGAATACGGTCCATCGCCTCTTTTTGTGCCCGTTTCACCCGATCCGATAGGGTATCGATCTTCATCCCGTCGACCAACTGTGTCGCGCATGCACGAACCAATTCGCCATTTACCTCGACCATACACAGGTCGCAAGTTTGGATCGGTCCCAAACTGGGGTGATAACACAAATGGGGAATCCGGTCGCCCAGCAGTTCCAGGATTGTTTGAGACAATCTCCCCGTCTTTTCCACGCCGTTGCAGATCACCCTCACATCGCGATCCGTCCGGCTCATCTGTTGTCCCCTCCTCTTCAATTTCGGATAAACCCGCCTTCGGAATGAATCACCTGCCCCGTAATCCACGCCGCCTCATCGCTCGCCAAAAATGCGATCAATCGGGCGGCATCCGCCGGTTGTCCCACACGTCCCATCGGAAACTTGGTCAACAAGATCCGTTTCAGCTCGTCCGTCATCCAACCGGTATCCGTTGGTCCGGGGTTGACCGCATTGACGGTGATGCCCTTGTGCGCTACTTCTGCAGCCAATGTCCGGGTGAGTGCTTCGATGGCGCCCTTCGTCGCTACGTAGGACAGCTCACCTGGCATAGGTCCCAGCGACTGCCCACTGGTCAGATTGATGATCCGTCCACCCGGTCCGCTTTCGTAGCGTCGTGCAAACTCGGCGCTCAACAATGCGGTCGCCCTCACGTTTACCGCATAATGGGCATCCAGCCCCTGTGCGGTGATCGTTTCGAAGTTGTCGTTCATCGACACTGCCGCGTTGTTTACGAGAATAGACGGGGCGCCCAACCGTTCCCAGACCGTCTCCATCACCAATACCGCCGCTTCGGGTTTGGACAAATCCACCGCGAGCGCTTCCGCACGGGCACCCAAGGCACGCAACTCCTGCAGCAGCTCCTCCGGTTCACGCTCCGTCGTCTCCTGAAATGTCATGCGATCGTATGGGGTCCAATGGGTGAAAAATACGTCTGCGCCCTTTTCGGCCAGTGCGCGGCAGATCGCCGCTCCGATACCCATTTTGCGCGTGGCACCGGTAACGACAGCAATTTTACCCTGTAAACGATCGGACATGCCAACCCACCCTTCTCTTTCGAACATTCGTAATTTTTATTGTACCAAAATGCCGTTTCATCCAAAAGGACGGAATGATCCTGGCCAATTCAATGCTGCCTTGTTGATAGAAGAGGATTTGAAACATACGATTCCTCCTTCGCCCTGATATTATCTTCTTATTTCAACAATAATGACCGCTACCTTTTTTATCAGTCTCATAATACTGACATTCTGTCCATTTTTGACTATATAATTATATGAAAATTCAATTTTTAGAAAGGATGTTATTTTTTGATCAAGCGATTGGGGCGTTCTCTCAAAAACTCAGTACCGGTCACTTTTCGAATCTTTATGGGAATTCAGTTACTGTTATACGGATTGGTCAAACTCGCCTTCGGACAATTTGGGATTCCCGCGGCAGATATAGCTAGCTCGCATGGAGAAGGATTTGTGTTGGCGTGGAAGTTTTTCGGATACTCCAGGGTATATGAGATATTCATCGGGATCGGGGAAGTGCTGGCGGGGCTTCTCATCATGATTCCGAGAACATTCACGTTGGGAGCCGTTATCTATTTTCCCATCGCGCTTAACATCATGATGGTGAACTATTGTTATCGGATCGGGGTTCAAGACTTGAGTACGATGCTGGTGTTGATGAACGTGTACCTTTTATGGCTGGACCGAAAAAAGCTGCTCATGATTTTCTGGAAAACCGATTCTTCCGATGTTTCTCCAAAAAATATGGAGATGAAAGGGGAGCGAATCTCGTGACCTCTTTTACAGAAAAAGTCAACTGAAAGCCCACGGTTTTATGAAAGGCGGCGTTGCTCGGCATCCCCTTTTGGGGATGGTAAGGGCAACCAATTTGCTATAATCGAACGTACGAGCGG